>NZ_AYYA01000045.1:0-25001 GCF_000511065.1 Psychrobacter sp. TB67 | reverse complement strand
CTCGACATCTTATCAGATGCCATGAGTGACACTGCATAAACAAGGGAAGACAATAAGATGACACATTATATAGGCATAGACGTTAGTAAAAATAAGCTAGATATTGCATGGCTCAAAGACACTGACAAACTAAAATTCAAAACTAAAGTCTTTAAAAATGATCACAGTGACTATGCTGCTCTTATCAACTGGCTAATTGCTAACATTACTGATGACTTAAACAACATCCACATAACCCTTGAAGCTACAGGCGTCTATCACGAGAACATCGCCTACTACCTATTTGATAAAAAGCTTAACGTTAGCATCATCAATCCTGCTTACGTCAAAAGCTATGCTGCTAGTTTAGGAAGTCGCAACAAGACGGATAAGAAAGATAGTATGTTATTAGCCCGCTACACCTATAGTGCTAAGCCTAAATTGTGGACACCGCCGCCAGCAGAGGCGCGTCACCTCAAGTCTTTACTGTCGCGCTTAGACGCGCTACAAGAAGACTTACAACGTGAGCTGAATCGATTGGAAAAAACGGAGGCCACAGACACCGCTCCTATCGTTAAAGCGTCTATTGAGCAGATGATAGTCTCTTTGCAAGCCGCCATTGTTAAGCTCAATGGTGATATTGATGACCATATCGATGGTCATCCCAATTTAAAGCAAGACCAATATCTGCTACAAACTATTAAAGGCGTCGGCCCTGTTGTCTCAAAGCAGATGATGTCGCTGATGCATAATAAGCAGTTTAGTCAAGCGTCGCAAATGGCAGCCTTTTTAGGTCTAGTTCCCAAGCATAGTGAATCAGGGCTATTTAAGGGCAAGTCTCGCTTAGCAAAGAATGGCTCAAGTGCCGTAAGAGCTAAATTGTATATGCCGGCGCTAGTCGCCATTAAGCATAATCCCGACATTAAGGCGCAGTATGAGCGACTGCTTGCTAACGGTAAGTGCAAAATGCAGGCTGTCTGTGCGGCGATGCGTAAGCTTGTGCATATTTGTTTCGGCGTGGTTAAACATCAGCAACCTTACCAAGCAAGAGTTGAGCTAATTAGCACTTGATTTGGCTTTTTTAAGATGGTATCTCTTAAACATGGTCCGACTTAATTATGCCACTACAAACATAATCATAAAGCGACTCAAAGCAGACGTCCAGTGTTGACTCGGCATCGACCACCTCGAAGATGCCTGCTGGGTGGCTAAATACACCACTTTAAATGCAGCTTGATCAGAGGGGAATACTTTACGCTTATTCACCGCTGTCCGAATACAGCTATATTTTTTTGATTTCTACAATATCATTTGATTCAATTAGCGATTGGATATTACCAAATAAACTTTGAATATAATCAGACGCTATATGGATATCTAAATCCTCCCTGCTACGCCATTCTTCTAAGAAGAAATATCTACTCGAGTCATTTTCGCTAATATAAAGCTCATATTTCAAGCATCCTTCTTCTTGAAGCGTAGGCTCTATTACACTTTGTAAAAGCGCTTCTAACCTCTCTTTTTGATCTGATTTTGCCTTAAAGTTCGCAATTACTGAAATAGTCATTATTTCACCTTGAATTTGTTTTAGAAGTTTTCTAGTACAATTTTGCCTTTTGACTTACCTGATTCAAGCAACTTATGCGCCTTCTCCAAGTTTGCAGCGTTAATTTTGCCTAGATTTTGGTTGAGGGTACTTCTAATTTTTTGCTGGTCAACTAATTGGGCAACCTGTTGCAATAGATCACCTTGCTTTTCAATATCATCGGTTTCATACATTGAACGGGTGAACATCAATTCCCAATGGATAGAAATAGATTTAGTCTTAAACGGCATAATATCAAATGTTTGTGGATCATCGATCAATCCAAGCTTGCCTTGTGGTGCAATCAGAGAAACTATTTGCTTGATATAGGTTTCTGTATGATTGGTAGAGAATACGTATTTTGGTTTTTCAATGCCTAGTGTCTCGATTTGTGCATTTAAATCTTTGCTATGATCAATGACATGGTCGGCACCAAGTGATTCCACCCATGATTTCGTTTCTTCACGTGAAGCTGTTGCTATAACGGTCAGATTTGTTTTTGCTTTTAGGAGTTGAATAGCGATTGATCCTACACCGCCTGCACCACCAATAATTAGAATACTGCCAACTTCTGTTTCTGAAATTTGAAACCGATCAAACAGCATTTCCCATGCCGTTATTGCAGTTAATGGCAATGCTGCTGCTTCTGCATTAGATACTGTAATTGGTTTAAGACTGATAATTCGTTCATCGACTGCTTGAAACTCAGCATTACTACCATCTCGGGTTAAATCGCCAGCATACCAAACAGAATCTCCTACTTTAAACGAGGTAACTTTTGAGCCAATTTCAATAATTTCCCCAACGGCATCCCAACCTAAAATACGATTATTTGCTTCAGACGAGTTTTTTCTCACTTTAGTATCAACTGGATTCACAGAGATTGCCTGAACTTTTACCAGTACATCACGCTCCTTAAGTGTAGGCTTCGCTTTTTCAATATCTACCAATGAATTTTTAAAATCATCATGGTTATTTATAACATACGATACGGCTTTCATAGATTTGTCCTCAACTTTAAAAAAATATAGGGCGTGTTGAACCTTCGACCATGGCACTGACAGCGACTATTTTTTAGGCGATTCGATGTTAAAAATAATAAGTTTAGTCATTCTAAGCGCTTATTTTTAACGATGAAGCGGCAAAAAAGAGTCCTGTCCCTGTTGTTGTCGTGAGGGCTGATGCTAAAATTGCCCCATACTGCGTTACAAATCTCGCTAAGGCATCTGCATTATCGTCGCTTTGTGCCTTGTCTGGAACAATTTTAGCGATCAGCAGTGCCTATTTGCGAATGTTCAACACGCCCTAGTAAAAATGGGAGCGAAGTGCTCCCATTTTATGTTATTCAATCATTAAAACTCTTGGCTCGTTGGGCGCAAAACAATTTCATTAATATCTACATCCGCAGGCTGTTCAATTGCATAAGCAATTGCTCGAGCGACTGAGTCAGATGGTATGGCTTGCTTGTAGAAATCAGTAACAAACTCTGAACTCTCTTCATGAGAAGAACCGAATTTTAGTTCTGACTCAATTGCACCAGGCTCAATAGTAGTCGTTCTAATTGTTTCCCCAACTTCATGACGAAGGCCTTCAGAGATGGCTCTTACAGCAAACTTAGTACCGCTATAAACCGTACCTCCTGGACTAAATACTTTTACCCCTGCAACAGATGAGAGATTAATAAAGTGTCCAAAGTTTTGTTTTTGGAAAACAGGCAGTGTAGCTGCTATTCCATAAAGAACACCTTTAATATTAATGTCGATCATACGATCCCATTCATCAACTTTTAGCTCACTTAATGGTGCAATAGACATTAATCCAGCATTGTTTACCAATACATCGATTTGACCAAATGCGCTTAATGCCTTTTCAATAAGTGCTTGCACTTCATGTGGTTTGGTTACATCCACACCAATAAATTCAGCTTGACCACCTTCAGCACGAATGTCGTGAACAATAGCCTCTAATTTTTCAGTACGTCTAGCACCAAGTACAACCTTTGCACCTTTTTTAGCAAGTAAGCGAGCAGTAGCTTCACCTAAACCACTACTTGCACCAGTGATAACAATAACTTTATTTTCTATATTATTCATACAAGTAACCTTCAACCTATTTGTCAATCATATTTGAGGGTTAAGTATTACAGCCTTGTTAGGTATAATAAATGAATAATATTATCTTTCAGAATTCCTATTTACGGAATAATTACTATAACACAGGATTGGACATGCAGAACAAATTGGAAATGATGCGTATCTTTTGTGTCGCAGCAGAGTCTCGAAATTTTAAAGAGGCAGCAACTCAGCTGGGTATTTCCCCACAGGTAGTGACACGGGCAATAAAAGAGCTAGAAGAGCAGCGCGGAGAGATTCTGTTTTACAGGAGTACTCGACAAATTAAAATTACTGCTGATGGTGAGCGTCTGGCAAAGCAAGCACGTCTTGCGGTGGAATCGATCGATGCTTTGCTTGTAAAAGACACCAAGGAAAAACGAGATGAAATGCGTGGGACTGTCCGTCTTACTGTGTCGTCTGTGTTAGGGCGTAAAGTGGTAGTACCTGCACTAGCAGAATTTGCCATACGTTATCCAGATATTGTCGTGGATTGTGTGCTAACAGATTCACACTCGGATGTGATCGATGAGCGGATAGATATCGGGATCAGATTTGGATTTTTGCCGGACAATCGATATGTGGCAAGGGAATTGGCTAAAGTGAAATTTTATTCTGTGGGTACGCCAGAGTTAATTGATAAGGTTGGAATGCCCAAAAAAATTATTGACCTTGATAAATACCCTCTAACAGCACTATTCGATCATAAAACAGGGCGTTACTGGCCATGGACATTCACCGAAAGTCGAAGCTTTACGCCATCAAAGCCCCGTTTTATTACAGATGATCTAGAAGCTGAATTTCAAGCTATTCTCGCTGGAGTTGGATTTGGACACATGCCTGGATTTCTAGTTTTGCCGTGGCTTAGGAGTGGTAAGCTCATTCATATACTTCATGAGGAAACCTCTCCCGTTTGGCGCCTGTATTTATATCGTCCACAGCGGGGCCCGACACCTTTGCGAATCCGAGCATTGTTTGATTACTTAGTGGAAGTGCTGGGCCGTATAGAAACCTGAATCAGATGGAACTAGGGCGTGTCCCCATTTAGTCATAAACGCTTGAATTAGGGACACGCCTAACCTTTTTTCTAGAAAGTAGAAATTAGATAAGACCATCATGTATTTAGAGTAACTACAATTTTTCCTATTTGCTGATTTGATTCAAGATAGCGCTGAGCGTCATGCATGTCCTCAAAGTTAAAGCAACAGTCGATCACTGGACGAAGATATCCTGCACCTATACTGCTAAGAATAAATCGTCTGGCTTGCTCCCTTAGAACAGGGTCATGGAGAACCTCAAGGAACAAAAAACCTCGCATGGTTAAGCTCTTGCGTAATGCAATTTTAAGGGGAAATGGTGTGATCTCCGGGCTAAGCGCACCATGCATAACCATAGTTCCTCCCACAGACATCGCTTTTGCAATCTGTTCAATATGTGGCCCTCCTACAGCATCGAAGGCGACATCAAGATGTTCTCCACCTAAACGTAAAACAAGCGCCTCATACAAATCTGGTTCGTCTTCACTGGCTATAACATCTTTAACACCAAGATCCAGTAAACGTTGCTTTTTCTCTATCGTCTGTGTACTTGCAATGACCTTGGCACCCGCTGCTTCAGCTATCTGTATCGCAGCTAGTCCTACGCTACTTGAAGCTGCTGTGATCAAGATCGTTTTTCCTTTCGATAATCCACCAGCATGGATTACACCACCCCAAGCCGTCAAATACTGCATCCAGATTGAAGAAGCTTCTTCCCAGCTTAAACTATCGGGTTTGTGAACTAAAAAAGTTTCTGGAATCAGAAGCTTGTCCGCATATGTCCCATATTTGGCTAGATTGTCAGTCGGAAGAATCGATACTGCATCTCCTGGAGAAAATTGGCGTACACCTTCACCTACCGCAAGAACTATACCTGCTCCCTCATATCCCAGACGAGAAGGGAATACTGCCTTTTGAATATAAGTACCACGCCGAAACATTACATCAGCCCGGTTGAGTCCGATCGTTTTCATCTGTATTAGAACTTCTCCTGCGGCTGGTAAAGCAACAGGAAGTGTTTCTAATGTCAGAACATCTGTATCTCCAATACAATTGAAGCGCCAAGTCTTGGCCTGAAGTGCGTTAAATGACATCGATAACTACCTTAATATTAGCAGAGCGATCTTGAACAGCATCATGAGCCTCAATCGCTTGGTCTAGAGTAAAATGACGAGGATCAACAATAGCACGCAGTTTACCTTCCTCAACGAGACGAGTCGCGGTCTTAAGGACATCACCATGATGAGAACGGCGATTGCCTGTTAACGTCGGCATTAGGACGAATACGCCAGACACTGTGGCACACCGTAGAGATGAATTCGCTAAATTATGATTGCCAAATGCAGCACAGCTGGTGATGTGGCCATAGTGAGTCGTCATGGAAAGTGAAGCTTCGAGTACTGGACCACCCACAGTGTCGTAAACAATATTAAAACCTTGACCCTCAGGGCTTGCAGCAATAATGTCATCGGAAGATGCTGTTGTGTAATCGAGAGGTATTGCACCGAGTTCTGAAATCAGTGATTGATCAGCTGTACGAGCAGTCGCCCAAACATTTGCATCAAGTGCTTTTGCAAGCTGAACCACCATATAACCAACGCCACCAGCACCACCTTGAACCAGTACAGTTTGCCCTGGTTGGACCTTCGCATTATCCACTAAACCTTCCCAAGCGGTGAGGAACGTCAATGGTAGTACTGCTGCCTCGCGCATAGAGATATTCCGTGGCTTTAATGCGATCAGATCAGCATCTGCTACAACATATTCTGCTAAAGATCCTTGAAGACCACGAACGCCACCAATCAGACCGTAAACTTCATCTCCGACGTTGAAGTGGGTGACACCTTCACCAACAGCAGTTACAACTCCAGCCATATCCGTTCCCAACACGGCAGGAAGCTCTGGCATAGCATATGTTGCTTCACCAAGACGAATTTTATAATCAATAGGGTTTACACCACTCGCATGAATACGTACTAGAACTTGCCCAGCCTCTGGTTGAGGTATAGGGAGTTCTACACGTTTAAATTCATGATCACCAAAATTTTCTAGGATAAGCGCATTCATCATCTTATTCATAGTTGTTCCTTATTCTTAACTGGGGGATGATATGCACAATACCAAAGTAAATTAATCCAATAAATGATATTTATAGGATTTAATAATTCCTAAATAATGAATAATAAATATTATCTGCTCACTAAAGAAGTGGGGTTCAGCAGATGCTTACCAAAAAAGAGATCTACACAGACCTCTTTTTTATTTGGGTTTAATACGTGAAATTATTGCTGAGTGCCATCTTCACTCAGCATTTGCCCTGTGTGCTTTGGTGTAATTAAAGGTGCAGTCGGACGCGGTCCTGTATATTGCAAGCCGATACCAGCATAGACATCATCTGCTGCAGTTTCAGTTCCAAAACGTTCTTTGTCTAGTTCTCGGATTTCTTGGCTAATTTCTTCAACATCACTCTGGTCAACACCCAGTTCTTCTAAAATTGCACCGCCAAATAGCATTGCCGACTCGAAGGTTTCGCGTATCATGTAATCCACATTTTGTTTTGCTAAATGCAGCGCATGCTCACGGTCATAAGAGCGAACCAGTAACTTGGCCATAGGAAATTCATGTTGCACCAACTCTACAATCTTATTCGTCGTTTCTTTGTGGTCTACGCAAACAACAATTGCTTCAGCCGTATCTGCTCCAGAGGCATGTAAAATATCTAAACGAGAACCATCGCCATAATAAATTTTAAATCCAAATCTTTCAGCGTTTTGAATCATATCGATATCATTATCAATGATGGACACATCAATGCCTCGAGCAAGCAGCAATTGACTGGAGACTTGTCCAAAACGACCGAAACCAATCATCAGGACTTTTCCAGAAAGTCCTTCAGCAATACGGATATTTTCCAAAGAAGTTTGTTCTGTAGTTTGGGTAAAACGTTTAAACAGAATGCCTATGATGGGGGTCAAAATCATCGACAAGACTACAATCGCATTCAGGTTTGAGCTTTCATCAGCACTAATGATTTGAGCACTCAAGGCGGCAGCAAAGAGTACAAAAGCAAACTCCCCCCCCCTTGAGCCATTAGTAATGCGCGATCGAGTGCTTCAGAGTGTGAACTTTTGGTCAGGCGTGCAATCAGATAAATTATGGATGCTTTGACAAACATCAGCACAAGTACAGCACTTAAAATTAACATCCAGTTATTTTTTATGACGTCAAGGTCTAATGACATGCCTACGGCTAGAAAAAATAATCCGAGCAATATGCCACGAAACGGTTCAATATCTGCTTCAATCTCATGGCGAAAAGTGGATTCGGAGAGTAATACCCCTGCAAGGAATGCCCCCATTGCCATCGATAAGCCACTGACTTGCATCAGTAATGCTGCGCCGAGCACCACCAAGAGTGCTGCTGCAGTCATGACTTCACGGGCTTTGGCTACGGCTAATAAGCGAAATAAAGGATTAAGCAACCAATAACCTGCAGCGATTAAACCTACAATTGAAATTAAACCAATTCCGATGCTCTGCAAACGCATAGAAGTACTTTCAACAACATGATTCGGTGCGATAAAAGCGACAATTGCCAATAAAGGGACAATCAATAAATCTTCAAACAGCAGGATCGAGACAATTTTTTGTCCTCGTGGTTGAGCAATGTCTCCACGATCTCCCAAAAGTTGCATAACAATTGCAGTCGAGGTGAGTACAAAGCCTGCAGCACATACAAAACTCACCTGCCAAGAATAGCCATAGGCCAAGCCTACCGCCATTAACCCCAATGAACAGGCACTAATCTGTAATGTGCCTAATCCAAAAATTTCTTTTCTTAAACTCCATAAATACGATGGACGCATTTCTAGTCCAATCACAAACAGATACATCACAATACCAAGCTCAGCAACATGCAGAATAGACGCAGAATCGTAGAAAAACGCTAGTCCAAATGGACCAATAATTAATCCTGCAATTAAATATCCCAATACCGAGCTTAATCCTAGGCGCTTGATTAAAGGGACTGAGATCACTGCCGCTGTGAGCAGTATGACAGGGGATAGAAGGCTGATAGATGTGGCTTCTGCACTCATATATTTCTCAGATTTTGTATAGAGTCTGTTGACACTTCAAGTATAGAAAGTAGATTCAAAACACAAGTGCAACAGGTTTGTAGTTAGTTGAAACAGTTATTCACTATACCCGAATTTCAAGTAATCAATGGGATAGTTTTATCACTGCATTTAAAGACTGGCAGCAAAGTATTGGTAAGCTTTTCACTATAGGTATTGAGGGAAATAATTGTAAAGTAAGGCATCGGATTAGATGTGTTAGTTCAGTATTGAGTGTGGCTTTAGCAAGAATACGGATATTAGGGCGTGTTGAACATTCGCAAATAGGCACTGCTGATCGCTAAAATTGTTCCAGACAAGGCATAAAGCGACGATAATGCAGATGCCTTAGCGAGATTTGTAACGCAGTATGGGGCAATTTTAGCATCAGACCCAACGATAAAAGCAGGGGACAGAACTCTTTTTTGCCGCTTCATCGTTAAAAATAAGCGCTTAGAATGACTAAACTTATTATTTTTAACATCGAATCGCCTAAAAAATAGTCGCTGTCAGTGCCATGGTCGAATGTTCAACACGCCCTAATGCTTCTCGCAATATTCTAGCGGTAGGACATACCACTTTGTCTGTGGAGGAAAGATGCGGTAAAGGTCGCTTTGTGAAGCAGAAAGCATGCCTAAATCCGTGAGGAAGTCGCCTAAGAGCTTTTGCTTTTAAAATCCCTGAGAAACCTGTTTCGTAAAGAGTTAGTCGAAAGTGGAGGGGGTATGTCAGAAGTTTAATTTTATAAGTTATTGTAAAGATTCGGAAAGTTAATTATGGCATCCAGTTGCAGAGCCAATAGTGACTTCATTTAATCTCAGCATACTTTTTGAAACACTACCTAAATTTTTAAGGTTTATAAAAAATATTCCTTTTTTATACTATGGGGTACATTAGTATTAATGCTAGAAATAAGGAGGTCTGATGCCTAATCAGGTTGAAGACAAAAAAAAGATTCTTCTACGTGTCAGAAAGATCAAAGGTCAGACGCAAGCGATTGAAAAAGCATTAGAAGACAATGTAGAATGTGGTGCAATTCTGCAACAATAGCATTATGTCGAAATAAAAACCCAGATTTTGGCTCAGATATAGGAAGTTTTTTAACTTTTATACAACAAAACTTTCTGACATGCATACATTAGCAATGTCAGAATCAGTTTTCATTCTAATCAATTGTGGAGTTTTAGTCATGCTTAAAACAGCTTTATATGTCCGTCTTGAAGCTAAACCGGGTAAAGAAGACGAAGTGGAAGCTTTCCTTAAAGCCGGTTTACCTATTGTAATGGAAGAACCTGCGACAGTTGCGTGGTTTGGCCTACGTCTTGGACCTACAACATTTGGTATTTTTGATGCATTTCCTGATGAGGCGGGTCGCCAAGCACATTTATCTGGCAAAGTTGCAGCTGCTTTGATGGATCAGGCCGATGAGCTATTTTCAGAGCCACCGTCTATTGAAAAAGTAGATGTTTTGGCTAGTAAACTACCAGCTCATACCGACGCTTAAATGTATGAGGGTGCTGCCTGAAATTTTGAATGAAAGGCAGCACTTCAACCCTGTGAGGTTTGTTAGAGGCTTTTTATTCAAGTTGGGCTACTTTATTTAATGGCTTAATCTCATCATTTACATGGGTCAAGATCCAAAACAGGGTAAATAAACGAATGCACCTATGTACATGCTTTATATTGAACCAATATATCTAATTTACTGTCGCATTTGTACATCTGCTAAACCGTGCCAATCTGCTTTCTAATCTAATATTTCCGCTACAGCCCATATTTTACGGACAAAAAAAAGCCCCAATCTTAAGATTGGGGCTTTTCGAATCTGGTAGGCGTAATCGGATTCGAACCAACGACCTCTACCATGTCAAGGTAGCGCTCTAACCAACTGAGCTATACGCCTATTTAGGTTGAGCATTTTAGCAAGTTTTTCAGACTTTGCAAGTCTTTTTTATAACAATGTTAAGTTATTATTTTAATAGCGAGCTATTGTCTGTCGTGACTTAGTCCAATATAGCTTTATTTGAATGATATTAGCCAGTTTTATTGAGTAAATGAGCACAAAATAAGCAGTCATTTCCTATGATATGTGGCATTATCAACTCAGCAGTATTTTCTATGCGTTGCACTGAAGCGCTCTATTTTTGAGGTTTTTGTTGTACAACCACAGCCGATAGACTGTGGTGATATGCGCCGTACTTATTTTAATGACTGCATAAAATTTCGTAATAGAACAAGGAATGTTCAATGGTAGATTTAACGTTTTTAACCACTCCGAAAATCGTTTGTAAGTCAGGCGGATTAACGAGTGAGCTCGGTCAGTTAGCAAAATCATTATTGGGTGATAACTTAACTGACGATGCCGCAAGTATGAATGGCAATCTACCGATGGCACTATTGGTGACAGACCCTGGCATCGTCCAGTTCGGCTATGCCAAGCAAGCTTGTGCGTCATTAGAGCTAGCAGGTTTTCAAGTCACTGTATTTGATGGTGTGCAGGCAGACCCTCCTTACGAAGTTGTTCGGCAAGCCGCCAAAATTGGCAAAGAGTCGGACGCAACTGTGGTGATAGGGCTTGGGGGTGGCAGCTCGATGGATACTGCAAAAATCGTTGCGCTCGCTATTCATTCGACCCAGTCGTTAGATGACATGGTGGGTAACGAGCAAGCAACAGGCACTCGATTGCCCCTTATTGCTATTCCGACCACGGCAGGTACTGGCTCAGAGATGACCTTTGTCTCGGTGTTGACTGGTGATAAAGGCGACAAAAAAGCCATTTATTCTTCTAAATTGTTGCCTGATATAGCACTGCTCGATGCTGCGCTTACCTTGGGCATGCCAAGACATGTAACGGCTGCCCCAGCATTGGATGCGATGGTGCATTGTATCGAAGCCTATACCAGCCGTACCAAGAAAAACCCCATATCTGATGCCCTCGCAGTCAAAGGTCTAAAGCTTTTAACGCAAAACTTTATGACGGTGCTAGAGGACGGCAACGATATAACAGCACGGGAAAACATGTTATTAGGCTCAACCTTAGCGGGCATGGCCTTTGTCAATGCGTCGGTCGCAGCGGTGCATGGCTTATCTTATCCGTTGGGTGCCAAGTTTCATGTGCCCCATGGTCATTCTAATGCCTTAGTGATGGGGCCAGTCTTTCGTTTTAATATCGAGGCCGCAAGTCGCCATTATGCTGAGCTTGCCAGTGTCATTATGCCGCAGCGTCAGTTCGCAGATGAGCAAGCAGCGGCGCATGCGTTCGTCGATGAGATAGAAGGCTATTTAAACAAAAGTGGCTTGCCTACGAGGCTAAGTGAAGTGGGAGTGACGGAAGCTGATTTATTGCCGATGGCGACCGAAGTGGTAGAAAAAATTGCTCGGCTGATCGCTACAAACCCGCGTGATATGAGCATAGAAGAGGTACGGCAGATGTACCAGAGTGTCCTATAGCTTCTTATCTATTTCAACCCTTAAACCGATATACCTTTGATTAATGACACTTTTGATCAGTTAGACCTTTGAGTAAGCAAGGCCGCTTACCTTATTAGCCTCATCAACCACAAGGAGTACTCTTTATGAGTCAACGTGAATTCACTACGCTAGCCACAGGTTTTACCTATACCGAGGCCCCACGATGGCGGGATGGTAAGCTTTGGATATCAGATTTTTATACCAAGTGCGTATACTCAATAGATTTGGATGGCACGGTAACGACCATTGCCGAAGTACCCAATCAACCCTCTGGCTTGGGCTGGCTACCAAATGATACCTTGTTGGTGGTGTCTATGAAAGACAAAAAAGTCATGAAAATTAAAGAAGATGGCAGTCTAGAAGAGTACGCAGACTTATCTAGTATTGCCAAAGGCTATTGCAACGATATGTACGTCGATGACCACGGTCGCTGTTATGTGGGCAACTTTGGTTTTAACTTGATGAACGGCGGCGATATGGATACTGCTTGTCTGATTATGATTGATATCGATAGCACGCTAAAAGTCGTCGCAGATGAATTATACTTTCCTAATGGCACGGTCAGAACGCCGGATAAACGCACCTTAATCATCAACGAATCTTTCGGTAATAGAGTGTCCGCCTTTGCTATTCAAGACGATGGTACCCTTGGCGAGCGCAAAGACTGGGCGGTATTTGGCCCCCTTGCTACCGGACCTAACTTCGGTGATTATGCGCAGGCTTCAGTGGTTGCTCCAGATGGCGCGTGTATCGATGCTGAAGGAGCGGTATGGATATCAGACTGCTTGGGTCAGCAAGCAGTGCGAGTCAAAGATAACAAAATCGTAGAGACCATTGATTTATCACCCTTTAATGTAGGTACGTTCGCTTGTGAATTGGGCGGCGTAGATGGCAAGACCTTGTTCTTATGTGTGGCACCAGATTTTGAAGAGCATAAACGTACTCAAGCGCGTGAGGGAGAGATTTGGATGACTAAAGTAGCGGTTGGTGCAGCCTAATATCTGCTGAGCTGTTGGCGCATGTACTATGCTACAACAGCTTTTTGCTGTCAGAACTACTAAAATTAAAACAGACTAGAGTGATGCAATATAACTTGCATCATTTTTTGTTGTGCCTCAATAGGAGTGATGCTTTACTATGAATAGACTGATTTACGTTAAAAATGTTTATCCCATAATGAAGTCGGTATAAGCGGTAGTTATTGGGATAGTTTTTAAATGAGCATAGTCATAAAAATACAGGTAATTAGGAGTTTGATATGGGCTTGTTAGTCGATGGTCAATGGCAAGATCAATGGTATGACACCAAAGCTAGCGGTGGTCGCTTTCAGCGCGAAGATGCTAGATTTAGGAATTGGATAACGGCAGATGGTCGTGCAGGTCCATCTGCTGTAGGTGGCTTTGAAGCTGAGCCTGATCGTTACCATCTCTATGTCTCTTTGGCTTGCCCATGGGCGCATCGCACCACGATTTATCGCAAGCTCAAAGGTTTAGAAGACATGATTTCACTGTCTGTCGTTCATCCGTTTATGGGTGAGGAGGGCTGGACGTTTGCTGAGGGTGAGGGCGTGATTGCCGATCCATTGAACAATGCAACCCATGCTTATGAGATCTATGTCGCGGCAAAGTCCGACTACACCGGGCGCGTGACAGTGCCAATATTATGGGATAAAAAAACCAAAACGATCGTTAGCAATGAATCGTCTGAAATCATTCGTATGCTCAATTCAGCCTTCGATGAGGTTGGCGCACTAGCAGGTAATTTTCTACCGTCAGAATTATTAGCAGAGATTGATGAGATTAATGCCTTTGTTTATTCTACCGTTAATAATGGTGTCTACAAATCAGGATTTGCAAGCACGCAAGAGGCTTATGAAGAAGCGGTGACTGAGCTGTTTGCTGCGCTAGATACCTTAGAGGCGCGTTTGGCAAATCAACGTTATTTGGTAGGAAGTACGATAACCGAGGCGGACTGGCGCTTGTTCACGACTTTGATACGTTTTGATGCCGTGTATGTTGGGCATTTCAAATGTAATCTGCACCGCATCGTTGATTACCCAAATCTCTGGGGCTATCTGCGTGATTTATACCAAGTACCAGGTATTGCTGAAACGGTCAATATGACGCATATTAAGCAGCATTATTACACCAGTCATGCCAATATTAACCCGACTGGTATCGTACCAGTGGGTCCTATTATTAATTTTAATACACCACACAATCGTGAGCATCTATCGTGACTGAAAAGTAATACAGATATATCAGCAATACTGTCGCGTTTTTAGGATATTTTGCCTATAGCTGACTGTTGCGTTAAGTAGCAAGTAACGTGAGCAAAAGCCATTTACCCGCTACGGAAAGGTCATAAAAAAATCGCCCCAGCTGACTTAAGCCAGCTGGGGCGATTTTGTGTTGAAAGGCATTGAATCGGCTTATCATTTTTCTTGAGCTTGAGCTTGAGCTTGAGCTTGAGCTTGAGCTAAAAATGTCTAAGCCTACATAATGGTACCTAACAGCGCTTAAGCGTTGTTTAGCTGGCGTGCTGCCTCTAGCGCAAAATAAGTCAAGATACCATCAGCACCAGCACGGCGGAAGCCAATCAGAGATTCTAGGATAACATCATCACTTAACCAGCCATTTTGAATGGCGGCCATGTGCATGGCATATTCGCCAGAGACCTGATAAGCAAATGTCGGTACACCAAAGGTATCTTTGACTTCACGAATAAGGTCTAAATACGGCTGACCGGGTTTAATCATCACCATATCAGCGCCTTCATTGATGTCCATGGCGACTTCATGTAAAGCTTCAGCGCGATTGCCGAAGTCCATTTGATATTGCTTTTTATGACCACCTTTTAAGTTGCCAGCACTACCAACGGCATCACGGAACGGGCCGTAATAGGCGGAGGCGTATTTGGCTGAGTAAGCCATGATGGCTGTATTGACAAAGCCTTCTGACTCAAGCGCCTCACGCATGACTTTGATACGGCCATCCATCATATCGCTGGGTGAGATAATATCAGCGCCAGCACGAGCGTGGACAAGCGCTTGCTTGACCAATACTTCGATGGTCGAATCGTTCATGACATAGCCGCTGTCATCGAGCAGACCATCTTGACCGTGTGAGGTGTAAGGGTCTAAGGCCACATCG
Organism: Psychrobacter sp. TB67; assembly: GCF_000511065.1. Classification (NCBI taxonomy): domain Bacteria; kingdom Pseudomonadati; phylum Pseudomonadota; class Gammaproteobacteria; order Moraxellales; family Moraxellaceae; genus Psychrobacter; species Psychrobacter sp. TB67. The sequence continues at coordinate 9,552 of NZ_AYYA01000045.1, read as the reverse complement.
GTCATCACCACCATTTCTGGCAATGCATCTTTGATGGCTGTTACTGCGCGCGCAGCGAGGCCATTTTCATCATAGGCTGATTTGCCATCAGGTGTTTTTAAGGCGTTATCAATGACAGGGAAGATATCAAGGGTCGTGACCCCTTCTGCTAACAGCTCTTTGGCATAATCAATTAGCAAATCAATTGACAAGCGTTCGACACCCGGCATACTGGCGATCGTCTCGCGCTGGTTGTTGCCTTCTAGTACAAACACAGGGGCAATAAAATGCTTGGGATGTAACTCTACTTCGCGAATCATCGCTCGCACATTATCGTTATAACGCAAGCGGCGCAAGCGAGTGGCAGGGTATTGGCGGTTAAAGGTATAGCTCATAATCATTCCTTACTTATGGTTGTTTTACTCATTATTGTTGTAAATCACTAAAAATAGATTTTGTTATATAGTGCGTGATGTATTGATATTACTTTTCACTGACTATATTTGCTGCTCATATCGTGCCACTACTATAACCAAAGACAGCTGGCGAAAGCAAAAAGCCCTACCAAGTCGGCAGGGCTGATTGTATTTATCGACTGTCAACGTAATGCGTAAGCAACGTCATCAAACAAAGGTTTCAGAATAGCCTAAGGCTCATTAATCTGAGTCACAGGAACTTGTTCAACGCCAGCTTCTTTAAAAGTCGTCTCCTCAGTAATCACACCCACTGCCGCGTCTGTTTTGCCATCGTTATTGACATCAACGACAGCCGTGGGGTTAAAGGTAGTGATTTCTGATGGTTGTGACTGCTTAATCGCTTGAGCTTCTTGCACAGAAGCCACTCGTGCAGAGCTAGCTGCATCAATCGCGTTGGCTGCTTTGGTTTTGTTGCTATACGCAGGGAAATTGACCGCTTGCACCAAGTTGGTGTGTTGCGGCACAGGAATCACCGTTGGCACATCAAGGTTGGCACCGCCACCGAGCGCTTGGTATAACTCAATTTGGCTGACGAGTTTTTGTAGTTCTAGATCCAAAATTCCTTGTTGGGTCGAGAATAGCGAACGCTGGGCATCGAGTACATCTAGATAGTTTGAGATACCGGCTTTAAAGCGTGCATCGGCAATTTGATAAGTCTGCTCAAAGTTATCTTGTAGACGATACTGTGCTTCTAGCTGCTCACCCAAGGTGGCGCGTGTCGCTAGTACATCCGAGACTTCACGGAATGCCGTTTGAATAGAGCCTTCATAGTTGGCAAGCGTTTGCTCACGTTCAATTCTGGCCACATCATATTCTGCATCTAAACGACCTGCATCAAAGATTGGGACACTAATACTTGGGCCGAATGACCAGCCGACAGCGCCGCTCTTGAATAAGTCATCTAAGCTACCGCTACTGACACCAATACTACTCGCTAGGCTAATAGAGGGGAAGTAAGAGGCACGTGCCACTTCTATATTGGCACCAGCGGCTTTTAGGTTGTATTCCGCTTGCAGGACGTCAGGACGATAGCGCAACAACTCACTTGGTAGGCCAGCATTAAAGATTTTCTGGCTAGTGATATTGCTAACGGCAGGCGTTGGAATCAGCTCGTTAGGAATCGGAGCACCAATCAAATATTGCAGGGCATTACGCGAGGTCAAGATACTGCTCTGCGCCCGCAATACGGCAAGTTTAGCATTCTCTAAAGAAGCACTGGCTTGCAACGCAGGCAGTCTAGGATCAATCCCTGCCTCAAACCGTTTGGTCGCAATGAATAACGATCGTTCACGACTCTCAACCGTGGCTTCTGCCAACTTAAGCTGCGCTAAGCTATAGCTTAGATTGGCATAGCTTTGGGCAATGTTACTGATCAGACTGATCTGCGTCGAATCTTTGGCTGCGGTGGTCGCCAAGAAATTTTGCAAAGCTTGGTCTTTTAGACTAGCAATCTTACCCCAAAAATCCAGCTCATAATTGGCCAACCCTAGGTTGACGTTATAACTACTATTGGGGTTTTTGTCCGTTCTGTTCTGTGCTTGGCGCGTGTAACCACCACTACCATTGATGGTCGGCAGATCGTTAATATCGGTGATTTGATATTGCGCTCGTGCTTTTTCGATAGCTAGGCGTGCGCTCTCAAAGTCTTTATTGTTCTCTAATCCTAATGCAATTAGCCCTTTTAGGCGCTCATCACTATAGAAGTTCTGCCAGCGTTGTCCCGCAATACTAGGCTGGGCTGCGTTACTGGCCGTTTCCTTATCAAAGGCACCGTAGCTTTGTTCGATAGGGATGTTAGGCTCGGCAAGTACAGGACGGCTATCGGCTTTTGGAATGGTATTACAAGCCGCCATGCTCATCGCTAAAGCCGTTAAGCTGATTAAGCGAACACTATTTCTGCGCACTCGTGCAATAGTTGGGCTCGCAAATCTAGCAACCAGCGCTGCCTGTTCGCCTGACATTGGGCGCACATGAGCAGTAGTTGTGACTACCGCTGCTGAGTTAGTAGTAAAAGGTTGTGAACTCATTGTGTATTATCTCCAAAGCTTGCAGGCTGATAACTCTCAGAGGGAGTTGGGTTCTGCGGACCAGGCGTACCATTGTCATCGCCGCCATCGCCTTTATCATTTGGCTTGTTGTTGGCATATTTGTACGGGAACGCACTGCGTACCCAAATGTAGAACATCGGGATAAAGAAGATGCCTAACAAGGTTGCCGTTACGACACCGCCAACCACACTGGTACCAATAGCATTTTGACTGCCTGAACCTGGACCAGTCGCCAAGAATAATGGCACAACACCCAGACCAAAGGCAAGTGAGGTCATGATAATTGGACGCAGACGTTGGCGTGCCGCCGTCATGACCGCATCTTTTAGACTATAGCCTTCCTCTTGATGGTCTTTAGCAAACTCGATAATCAAGATGGCGTTTTTAGCCGATAGACCAACCACCGTCAGTAGACCTACTTGCAAGTAGATATCGTTGGCGAAGCCTCGTAACCACGTAAATATCACCGCACCCAATACCCCAAGTGGAATAACCAATAGGACAGAGAAGGGGATAGACCAGCTCTCATATAGTGCCGCCAAGCACAAGAATACGACTAAGATTGAAAGCGCGTAAAGCATCGGCGCCTGGGCACCTGATTTTTGCTCTTCCAATGACATACCCGTCCACTCGTAACTGATGCCTTCAGGTAATTTGTCTATCATGGCTTCCATTGAGCTCATGGCTTCACCAGTACTCAAACCTGGGGCTGCACTACCTTGGATATTCATTGATGGTAAGCTGTTATAGCGGGTCAGACGCGGTGAGCCTGACTGCCATTCACTGGTCGAAAAGGCATCAAATGAAATCATATCATTCGTCTCGTTTCGTACATACCACTTACCAATGTCATCAGGGTTGGTACGGCTGCTGGCTTCACCTTGTACATAGACACGTTTGATACGGCCACGATCGATAAAGTCGTTGACGTAGCTTGAGCCCCATGCAGTCGAGATGACGCTATTGATATTACCTAGCGACAAGCCATAAGCAGCGGCTTGCTCTTGGTTGATGTTCACCTTTAACTGCGGTGAGTCTTCTTGACCGTTTGGACGTACACCAGCGACTTGATCATTCTGTCCTGCCATACCTAAGAGCATATTACGTGCTTCAAGTAGGCCATCGTGACCAAGGTTACCATTATCTTGAATCATTAAATCAAAACCACTGGCATTACCAAGCTCAGTAATGGCTGGTGGTACAATGGCAAATACTTGTGCTTCATTTATCTGAGTAAAGAAATAACCCATTGCCCGACCAGCAACAGCTTGGGCCGTATTTTCATCACCGGAACGCTTGTCCCAATCTGACAAGCGAACGAATGCGAGTCCCATGTTTTGGCCTTGACCAGCAAAGCTGAAGCCTGCAATGGTAAAGACAGAGGCAATGTTATCGGTTTCTTGAGTGTCGTAATAGTTTCTGACTTTATCGAGCACTTCTTGCGTTTCATCTAATGTCGAACCAGCAGGAAGCTGAACCAAGGTAAACATAATACCCTGATCTTCTTCTGGTAAAAACGAGCCGGGAATACGTAAGAATACCACCACCATGACGCCGATAATGGCCGCATAACCAATCAAATATAGCCATTTGAAACGAATGCTTTTACCAACAAAGCCCTCGTATGAACGACTAAGCTTAAAGAACGAGCGGTTAAACCAGCCAAAGAAGCCTTTTTGCTTTTCGTCCTTGCCCTTTTCATGGCTCTTGCCACGTTTTAGTAAGGTCACGCATAGCGCAGGGGTAAAGACAAGGGCAACCAATGCCGAGAGTACCATAGCGGTAATCAAAGTGATGGAGAACTGGCGATAAATCACACCTGTTGAGCCACCAAAGAAGGCCATTGGTACGAATACGGCGGACAAGATAAGCGCAATACCAATAACGATCTTACTGATTTCCCCCATCGATTGAGTGGTCGCGTCTTTGATAGAGATATGTGGATCTTCTTCTAGTATTCGCTCAACGTTCTCTACCACGACAATCGCATCATCGACCAGCAGACCGATGGAGAGAACCATAGCAAACATGGTCAAGACGTTGATACTAAAGCCTGCAATATACAACACTGCAAAGGTACCCAAGAGTACGACAGGTACGGCAAGGGTCGGGATAATGGTGGCACGCCAGTTCTGTAAAAAAATAAACATAACGATAAATACCAACACAATCGCTTCAATGAGGGTCATAACGACTTGTTCGATAGACAAGCGTACAAAGGGTGTGGTGTCATACGGAACGACTGAGGCTAGACCAATTGGGAAGTTTTGCTCCAGCTCAGCCATACGTGCGCCAACAGCTTCGCGAGTTTCAAGCGCGTTAGCACCGCCCGCAAGCGAAATACCAAGACCGGCGGCTTCTTGTCCATTGTAGAGAGAGACAACGCTATAGTTTTCACTGCCAATCTCGACATCTGCCACATCGCCTAAGCGCACTTGTGCGCCTGAGGTATCTGTTTTTAGTAGAATGTTTCGGAATTCTTCAGGCGTTTGAAGATAGCTTTGCACCGTGACCGTAGCATTGATAACCTGTTGGTCGGTATCAGCAGGGGCTTGACCTAACTGACCGGCAGATACTTGCGCGTTCTGCGCTCGTATCGCATTGACCACATCAGAGGGCACCATGTTATAGCTACGTAGGCGTGAAGGGTCAAGCCATACACGCATCGCATAGGTAGAGCCAAAGACTTGAACTTCACCCACACCCTCTACACGACTGATCGAATCGACGACATTAGAGTTAATATAATCGGCAATATCTGCCCGATCCATGGTGCCATCTTCAGAAATAAATGCTTGCACCATCAAAAAGCTGCTAGACGATTTATTGACGTTGACACCTTGACGCTGAACAGACTCAGGCAAGGAGCTCATCGCTGCTTGCAGTTTGTTCTGTACTTGTACTTGAGCTGTGTCAGGATCTGTGCCGTTTTCAAAGGTAAGCGTCACTGAAGCGCTACCATTTGACGAGCTCGATGACGACATATACATCAGACCATCGAGGCCTTTCATACGTTGCTCAATGATCTGTACGACTGAGTTTTCGACGGTTTGTGCGTTAGCACCAGGATAGCTTGCACTGACCGAAATAGTCGGCGGTGCAATACGTGGATACTGTTCGATCGGTAGATTAATAACCGATATCACCCCGATGAGCATGACCAAAATAGCCATAACCCATGCAAAAATAGGGCGATTAATAAAAAAACGTGACATAGTATATCCCTAAGTCTTCCTATCTTTGAATGGAATTAGTTAGCAGCGGTTTCTGTAGGTTTCTTAGCAGAAGTTTCGTTACCAGCTGGCTTATCCACCGTTTTTGCAGCTTGCTGAGGCGTTTTGGCGTTTGGCGTGCCTTGTCCTTTTGCAGATGGTGCTGGATTGGCGTTTTCGAGTGGCTTAGCGACTACCTCTTGTTCAGGTTTGACTTTTGAGCCGCCAATCACCACCACTTTATCACCTGCTTTTAGACCGTCAGTGACAACCCACTGTCCGTTGTAAGTACCATTAATAGTAACTGGACGTACTTGGATTTTGTTGTTTTCATCGACGATATAGACTTGCGTCTCACTCTTAGATGTACGTGTCACTGCGCTTTGCGGGACTAATGCCGCATTGGTAATGACACTTTGGGTCAAGCGGGCAGTCACATACATACCTGGCAGCAAGATGTTGTTGCTGTTTGGGAAGATGGCACGTAAGGTAACCGCGCCAGTTGACTCATCCACTTTTGCTTCAGATAGTGCAAGCTTACCGCGTACCGGATAGACCGAGCCATCCTCTAGTACCAATTCAACCGAGTTCATACCGGGCTGCGCTTTGCCTTCCGATATTTGCTGGCGCAATTTCAACAGCTCAGACGAAGACTGACTGATGTCGACATAGATAGGATCTAAGCGCGAGATAGTCACCAACGGATTGGCTTGACTGGCACTAACCAAAGTACCAGCCGTCACATTTGAGCGCTCTGTGCGCCCTGAGATTGGTGCCCGTACGATGGTACGGTTCAGATCAAGGGTACTGGACTCTAAACCTGCTTTCGCGGTTTGAATGCCCGCTTTTGCGCTTTCGATACCTGCTTGCGTTTGACCGACAGTCGCTCGTGCACTGTCTAATGCAGCTTGTGCAGTACGGACTTGCGTTTGTGCTTGATCGTATTGTTGCTTCGAGATAGCATCAATCTCCACAAGCCCTTGTAGGCGCTGGAAGTCATTAACCGCTTGAGCTAATGACGCTTGGCGACTGCCCAATTCAGCTTTGGCATTGGCATTATTGGCCAGCGATGTCTGATAATTGGCTTGCGCCTGAGCGACCGCTGCTTCACCACTGGTGATAGAGGTGGCATAGTTATCAGTATTGATACGATAGAGCGGTTGGTCTTTTTTGACGTTACCACCTTCACGGAACAATACTTCGTCAATGACGCCATTGACCTGTGGGCGAACATCAGCGGTTTGATAAGCCGCTGTACGTCCAGAGAATGTCTGTACTTGAGGTACGGTATCGAAAGTGACGGTTTGAACGTTGACGACGGCAGGCGGCATCTGCTGCTGTGCGGCAGCATCAGCGCCAGCGGCGTCCTCGTTTTTGTCACAGCCAACCAGTACAGCTCCAGATAGTACAGATGCTATTACAAGCGCAAGATAAGAGTGCTTCATCAATGTCCTCGGCAATATAAATAAATAATGACAGTATAAAAAGTGTATAAATAAATCTTAATGTATTGAATGCTTTAGGTAGTAAAGACAGGGTAGTCTTGAAGCTAAGTGCACCACCATATCTTGCACATATCGCTTTTAATAGAATCAGTTCCAATCGAACCAATTTTAGTAGTAGATTACGACTACAACATCCCGTCGCTAAGTTTACATTCTGAATTATGAGGCAAGATTTATTAGCGTTAAAGATGTAGACAAACCACAAAGTTGATTAGTAAATTTAATCGCATATTATAAACTAATGGGCTTACCCCACAGTCAAGCACTTTAGAATAGAGATTATCCAAAGAATCAGTTGCTTTATTTTTACATCCTGTGCTAAGTGCCGTGGTTACAAGCGACACACCAACGAATAACCGAAAAAGTCATCTAGAGGCTTCGATGACAAAAAATGTTAACTTTTGTTATAAAAGTCATATGAGACGGTTATTCCTACCTGTTTGACCTCAAAAATCCCATGTGCAACCAAAACCTTTATTTTAGCAACCGTTAAATGTGACCATTAAATAAATGAGCCAAAACCTGTATCGAAGACGACTTTTATAGACACAGATATGGGCACAGCGTAAATGTTAGCAGTCAGACTATAATAAACGTGCGCTGGCAAGCTCTGTTAATTGGTGCAGCCCTTGGCGATAACGATTGTCAGGCAAGGTACTTAGCGCTTGTTGTGCCAGCTTCGTTTCTTCCAAAGCGCGCAGCTTACAATAGTCTAATGAGCCAGAGGTGCGTACCAATTCGATAAGCTGCTCTGCATTGGGTGTTTTGCCCGTTTGTACAGCGACACGTAATTGCTCATAGCCTGCTTTATCACTGTCTTTTAATAATTCAAGCGCTTTAATAGTCGGTAGGGTCGGTTTGCCTTCGGCTAAATCATCACCCAAGTTTTTACCCATTAGCTCACTATCACCGCTGTAATCGAGTACATCGTCGATAATCTGGAAGGCATTACCGAAGTGCTGACCAAAATCGCCCAGCGCGGTCATATATTCTGTTTTGTCTTGCAAGATAGCTGCGCCTTGGGTCGCCATCATAAACAGACGAGAGGTTTTGCCATCGATAATATTGAGATAATCGGTTTCAGTCGCGGCAGGGTTATGCTGATGTTGCAGCTGCAATACTTCACCTTCGGCAATATCACAAGTCCCGTCTGAGAATACCTGCAGTAGTGGCAAGCTTTGAAAACCAACCAACAAGTTAAAGGCGCGGGCAATCAGATAGTCACCGACCAGTACTGCTGTGGCATTGTCCCAAGTGGCATTCGCCGTTGGCTTACCACGGCGCTGCCCTGACTCATCAATCACATCGTCATGCACTAAAGTTGCCGTATGCAGCATCTCAGTAATGGCTGCCAAATGCATGGCCTGCTGTGATGGTGCATCATTGAGCATGCGCGCACATAACAAGGTAATCAACGGGCGCATCCGCTTACCACCTGCATTAATCACATGCTGTGAGACGCTCATCACCAATTGGACTTTTGAGTTCAGACTACCGAATACTTGCTTGTCCATAATTTCAAAATCATCCGCCACGATATTTTGGATATCAGCATAGGTCAGCGTAGATTGAGAAGTAGGAGAGATGTTATCTAAATGGGTACTGGTCATAATAAATAGTCATATTAATGAAAATAAAAGGGTGGGTAATAGCCCTAATCTATAGCTAGGATAGCTACCTACCTAGGGTTATTGTCTGGCTTATAATAGCATAGCTAGGCGTCTCAATTGTTGAATAAAGTAAGACATGACGCAGAGCATCGACTCTAAAACTGCCTGTATCTCTCTATTAAATACCTTAGATTAACACACCAAGTGCAACGCTAATTAATATTATAGAACGCCTGCATAGGCGTTTTAAACCCTAAGCGTTTTCTTGGTCTGTTATTTAGTTTGTTCTCAATGTCCTGCATCTCATCATCAGAGACTTGTCTAAAGTCACAGCCTTTAGGCAGATACTCTCTGATCAAGCCGTTGGTATTTTCGTTGGTTCCTCGCTGCCATGACGCATAAGCATCGGCAAAGAAGAAAGAGCTAAAGAGCTTTTGTTTCACCTTTTTATGCTGAGCAAACTCTTTACCATTGTCAGAGGTAATGGTCTTAACCTGCAACCTCACTGGCGCTAAGAGTTCTATCATTGCCTCTGATACTTGCTGTGCTGTTTTATGACCCACACGCTTCATCTTCAGCAGCCCCGTTTTACGTTCAACGAGCGTGACAATCGCTTGCTTGTGATGCTGACCGATAACGGTATCCGCTTCCCAGTCACCAATTCGCGTACGTTCTTCAACAATACAAGGGCGCTCATGAATCGAGACTCTGTCATTGATACG